>NZ_CP149821.1:0-20265 GCF_049532675.1 Ottowia sp. VDI28
GGCACATGCTGGAACACATCGAACGCCTCAAGGCGTGGCAGGCGCTCGACCTACCATCGGGCATTGAGCGGCTGGTTCACCAGAACCGCTTGCTCAAGATTGCCCGCGAAGGTGGCCAGATGACGCCCGCCGACCTGGCAAAGTTCGAGCAGCAGCGCCGGTATGCGACCCTGGTGGCGCTCGCCATCGAGGGCATGGCCACCGTCACCGACGAAATCATCGACCTGCATGACCGCATTCTCGGCAAGCTGTTCAACGATGCCAAGAAGAGGCATCAGCAGCAGTTCCAGGCGTCCGGCAAAGCGATCAACGCCAAGGTGCGATTGTTCGGCCGTATCGGTCAGGCGCTGATCGAAGCCAAGCAAGCTGGCCGCGATCCGTTCGCCGCCATCGAAGCCGTCATGTCCTGGGATGCCTTCGCCGAGAGTGTCACCGAGGCGCAGAAGCTCGCGCAGCCCGAGGACTTCGATTTCCTGCACCGCATCGGCGAGAGCTACGCCACGCTGCGCCGCTACGCGCCGGAATTCCTTGCTGTGCTCAAGCTGCGGGCCGCGCCCGCCGCCAAGGACGTGCTCGACGTCATCGAGGTGCTGCGCAGCATGAATAGCGACAACGCTCGCAAGGTGCCCGCCGACGCGCCGACCGACTTCATCAAGCCGCGCTGGCAGAAGCTGGTAATGACCGACACCGGCATCGACCGGCGCTTTTACGAACTGTGCGCGCTGTCGGAAATGAAGAACGCGCTGCGCGCCGGCGACATCTGGGTGCAAGGCTCCCGCCAGTTCAAGGATTTCGAGGACTACCTGGTGCCGCCCGCGAAATTCGCCAGCCTCAAGCAGTCCAGTGAACTGCCGCTGGCCGTGGCCACCGATTGCGACCAGTACCTGCATGAGCGGTTGACGCTGCTGGAAACGCAGCTCGCCACGGTCAACCGCATGGCACTGGCCAACGAGCTGCCGGACGCCGGCATCACGGAATCCGGTTTGAAGATCACGCCGCTTGATGCGGCGGTGCCCGACACCGCGCAAGCGCTGATCGACCAGACGGCGATGATCCTGCCGCACATCAAGATTACTGAACTGCTGCTGGAGGTGGACGAATGGACGGGTTTCACCCGGCACTTCGCGCACCTGAAATCTGGCGATCTGGCCAAGGACAAAAACCTGCTGCTGACCACGATCCTGGCTGACGCGATCAATCTGGGCCTGACCAAGATGGCCGAGTCCTGCCCAGGAACGACCTACGCCAAGCTGGCCTGGCTGCAAGCCTGGCACATCCGCGACGAAACCTACGGAGCTGCACTGGCCGAACTGGTCAACGCGCAATTCCGCCACCCCTTCGCCGGGCATTGGGGCGACGGCACCACGTCATCGTCGGACGGTCAGAACTTCCGCACCGGCAGCAAGGCCGAGAGCACCGGCCACATCAACCCGAAATACGGCAGCAGCCCAGGGCGCACCTTCTACACCCATATCTCCGATCAGTATGCGCCGTTCCACACCAAGGTTGTGAACGTTGGCGTGCGCGACTCGACCTATGTCCTCGACGGCCTGCTGTACCACGAATCCGACCTGCGCATCGAAGAGCACTACACCGACACAGCGGGCTTCACCGATCACGTCTTCGCGTTGATGCACCTCTTGGGCTTCCGCTTCGCGCCGCGCATCCGCGACCTGGGCGACACCAAGCTCTACATTCCGAAGGGTGATGCCGCCTACGAGGTGCTGAAACCGATGATCGGCGGCACGCTCAACATCAAGCACGTCCGCGCCCACTGGGACGAAATCCTGCGGCTGGCCACCTCGATCAAGCAGGGCACTGTGACGGCCTCGCTGATGCTCAGGAAACTCGGCAGCTATCCGCGTCAGAACGGCCTGGCCGTCGCCCTGCGCGAGCTGGGCCGCATCGAGCGCACGCTGTTCATCCTGGACTGGCTGCAAAGCGTCGAACTGCGCCGCCGCGTGCATGCCGGGTTAAACAAGGGCGAGGCTCGCAATGCGCTGGCCCGCGCCGTGTTCTTCAACCGTCTGGGTGAAATCCGCGACCGCAGCTTCGAGCAGCAACGCTACCGGGCCAGCGGCCTCAACCTGGTGACGGCAGCCATCGTACTGTGGAACACGGTCTATCTGGAACGTGCCGCGAACGCCTTGCGTGGCCACGGCCAGACCGTGGATGACGCGCTGTTGCAGTACATGTCGCCGCTAGGCTGGGAACACATCAACCTGACCGGCGATTACCTCTGGCGCAGCAGCGCCAAGATCGGCGCGGGCAAGTTCAGGCCGCTACGGCCACTGCAACCGGCTTAACGTGCTTTATTTTCCTTTTTCTGAGGCGACCCCTTACAGCAAGTCCTCTTTGTTCGGCGTCGGGTTGAAATTGAAGCTGGGAATCTTCCCGGCTTGCCCGCTGGCAGGGCTGGCCGGAGTTGGTACGGCCGGCTTTGGCGTGACGGCTGGAACGGTGGTCGGCGAGTTGCTGGCCGACCTGGTGGCGGCCTTCGGTGTCGGCGGCGCGGTGTCGGCCGGCGCTGCCTTGATGAACCGCTGGACGTGCCGGCGGAACGTCTCATAGCTGGTTTTCACCCGGCCGGTTTCGTGCATGTGATCGTAGATCGTCGTCAGCGCGTAACCGGCTTCCATTGCCTCGACCACATCCCCGCGCACCGCCAGAAACGCTACTGCCGCCGCGTCCTGGCGGCGCTTCTTCTCGGCCTTCTGATCGGCCCAGGCGGCAAGTTCATCGGTGTATCGGGTTCCCATCAGCTTCATTCCTGTTTGTGCAATGCAAGTGGGTTCATGTGTGTAAAGCTAGAGGAAATCACATGGAATATGCGCTGAAACAGCGCGTGAAGTCCTGAGAGCAAGCGGATTCCCCTGCATTTTGCCGTGTTGCATCCATAGGCGCTAGGTTTCCTTGCTAGATACCATGCAAATCCACAATGGCGCGTGTATAGTTTCCTTATTGAATGCAATGCTGAATAAAGGGCAGGATGTGTGAAGTAGGCCCACCATGCAAGCATGGTGATCCTCTTCACTTCCCTTATTCGCGCCTGCGGCGCTCAACGGGGCATCCTGCCCTGCGGGGCCAGCCGGCGGCCGCCGGCAACGACAGAGGACGCCAAGATGGAGGCCAACGAGAACAAGGTAACGAGGAAGGGCAGTACGCCCATCAAGGTCTATTGCCTGCCGGACGAACGGGCCGCCATCGAGGCCAACGCCCAGGCCGCCGGCATGAGCACGTCCGCCTACCTGCTGGCGGTCGGCCAGGGCTACCAGGTCAAAGGCGTGACCGACTTCGAGAACGTGCGCGACCTGGTGCGCGTGAATGGCGACCTCGGCCGGCTGGGTGGCCTGCTCAAGCTCTGGCTGACCGACGACCCGCGCACGGCTCGCTTCGGCGATGACACCATCCGGGCGTTGCTGGCCCGGATCGAGGCAACCCAGGACAAGATCAGCACCATCGCGGAAAGCGTGGTGCGGCCGCGAGGCGGGCAATCGTGATCGCCAAGCACGTGCCCATGCGCTCGCTGGGCAAGTCCGACTTCGCCGGCCTGGTGCGGTACGTCACCGACGCGCAGAGCAAAGACCACCGGCTGGGCCAGGTGCAGGTCACGAACTGCGCCGCCGACACCGTGCGCGATGCCATCACCGAGGTGCTGGCGACCCAGCAGGCCAACACGCGGGCTAAGGGTGACAAGACCTATCACCTGATGGTCAGCTTTCGCGCCGGCGAGCAGCCGAGCGCCGACACCCTGCGGCAGATCGAGGCGCGCATCTGCGACGGGCTGGGCCTGGGCGAGCATCAGCGCGTCAGCGCCGTGCATAACGACACCGACAACCTGCACATCCACATCGCCATCAACAAGATTCACCCGACCAGGGGCACGATGCAGGAGCCGTACTACTCGCATCGGGCGCTGGCTGACCTCTGCGCGACCCTGGAACGCGACTACGGCCTGGAGCGTGACAACCACGAACCACGCCAGCGCGGCGCGGCCGCCAGGGCCGGCGACCTGGAGCAGCACGCCGGCGTGGAAAGCCTGGTCGGCTGGATCAAGCGCGAGTGCCTGGACGAGATCAAGGGCGCGGCGAGCTGGGCCGAGCTGCACCAGGTCATGCGCGACAACGGCCTGGCGCTGCGCGCACGCGGTAACGGCCTGGTCATCGAGGCCGGCGACGGCACGATCATCAAGGCCAGCACCTTGGCCCGCGACCTGTCCAAGCCCGCCCTGGAAAAGCGGCTTGGCACGTTCGAGGCATCGCCCGAGCGCCAGGCCGCGACGGCACGGCGCAGCTATCAGAAGGGCCAGCCGATGCGCTTGCGCGGCGGCCTGGACACGACCGAGCTTTACGCCCGGTACAAGGGCGCACAGCAGACCCTCACGGCCGCCAGGGCCGGCGTTCTGGCCGAGGCGAAGCGCCGGAAGGATCGGGCCATTGAGAACGCCAAGAAGGCGGCGGCCACCAGGCGGGCGGCCATCAAGCACCTGACCGATGGCCGGCTGACCAAGAAGCTGCTGTATGCCCAGGCCAGCGCCGCGCTGCGGGCCGACCTGGATGCGATCCACAAGCGCCACGACCAAGAGCGGGCGGCGATCTACAACGAGCACCGCCGGCGGCCGTGGGCCGACTGGCTCAAGCAGCAGGCAACGGCCGGCGACGGCCAGGCGCTCGATGCGCTGCGCGCCCGCGAGGCGGCCCAGGGCCTCAAGGGCGACACCATCCAGGGCGACGGCCAGGCGAAACCCGGCCATGCCCCGGTGATCGACAGCATCACGAAGAAGGGCACGATCATCTTCCGCGCCGGCAGCTCGGCCGTGCGCGATGATGGCGAGCGCCTGGCCGTGTCCAGCCAGGCCGACCGCGCCGGCGTGGCGGCGGCGCTGCGCCTGGCAATGGAACGCTACGGCGAGCGCATCACCGTCAGCGGCAGCGTGGAGTTCAAGGCCGCCGTGATCCGGGCGGCCGTCGATGCCCAGCTCCCCATCACCTTCGCCGATCCGGCGCTGGAAAGCCGGCGGCAGGCCGAGGCCACCAAGGCCCAGGCCAAGCGCCGGCCAGGTGTGCCCCCTGTCGGCCAGGAGCCGCCGCCACATCGCCGGCACGGCCTGCGCACGTTGGGCCAGCTCGACGGGCTGCACATCGAGGGTGAAGCCCAGCGGCCTGCGCAAGCGCCGACCCAGGCCACCCCGACACCGCCGCCGGCCAAAGTGCAGCAGCCGGACAGGCCCGCGCCGTCCGAGCTGGAACAGCGCGAGGCACGGCTACGGGCGCAGATGGAAGCCAAGAAGGCGAAACGCCAGGACAAGGGCAAGGGGCGCGGGCGATAGATTGCGTGCTTTTGTGCTTGTCGTTATGCGTGCTTAATGTATAATCTTGCTATCTGGCGCAGATGGCGTTAGATAGCACTACACCGATGTTCAACAAAAATGGCCGGGCGCAACGGTGTCGCTCAGGTCGGGTACCGGGACAACGATTCGGCGTGTTGTCTCTGTGATGGCCCAACGCCGCCAGTTTGCCGAAAAGGCAGCCAGGCCGGCGCAACGCAGCCGCTCATCACATCGAGGAACTCGACCATGAAACACGTCCGCCTTTTAGCGGCTAAAACCGCGCTTGCCGCTGCCCTGGCCGGCAGCATCATCATCACCCCGGCGCAGGCCGGCATTCCCGTCATCGACGGCGGGAACCTGGTGCAGAACGTCATGACGGCCATCGAGTCGGTGGCGCAGACGCTCAAGCAGATCGAGCAGTACCAGACCCAATTGCAGCAGTACGAGAACATGCTGCAAAACACGATGGCCCCGGCGGCCTACATCTGGGATCAGGCGCAATCGACCATCAACGGGCTGATGAACGCCGTCAACACGCTGGACTACTACAGGAACCAGCTCGGCAGTCTCGACAGCTACCTGGGCAAATTCCAAGACGTGGCCTATTACCGTGGCTCGCCGTGCTTCTCGGCCGCCGGGTGCTCGGATGCCGAGCGCGCCGCGATGGAGCAGAACCGCAACCTGGCGAGCGAGAGCCAGAAGAAGGCGAACGACGCGTTGTTCAAGGGCCTGGAGCAGCAGCAGCGCAACCTTACCGCCGACGCTCGCCAGCTCGAACGGCTCCAGTCCGCTGCGCAGGGAGCGACCGGGCAGATGCAGGCCATCGGTTACGCCAACCAGCTCGCCGCCAACCAAGCAAACCAGCTTCTGCAAATCCGTGGCCTGCTGATCGCGCAGCAGAACGCCGCGACCGCCAGGATGCAGGCGCAGGCCGACCTTGAGGCGCAGCAGCAGGCCGCCGGCGCGACTTCCAGGGAATCCAGGATCGAGCGCACGGCAAGCCCGAGAAACTGGCTCGAACTGACCCGCTGACGGAGGCCCTGCACCATGAAGAAAACGATGCTGCTTGCCGGCCTCGTGGTGGTGCTGGTGGCTGGCTGCGACAAAAAGCCGGCCATCCCGCCCATGCCCGAGGTCAATGACACCAATTGCCAGATCGAGGCGATCAAGAAGATCGAGGACAGGGCCACGCGCGAGAAATTCGCCGGGCTGTGCTCGCGTCGGTCGCCGGCCGCCGGCGGCATCGCGCCGACCGAGAAGCCCATGAACTGGCTCGAACTGGCCGACCCGAAAGACCGGAAGGAGGCGAAGCCATGAAAGCACTGCACAAGGCGGCGCTGATTGGCGTCACCCTCGCGCTCTACTCCACCGCCGCATCGGCCCAGCTTACCAACCAAGGGATGCTTGACCAGGTGGTGACGGAGTTCGCCACGCGGGCCACGTCCTGGCAGACGGTGGTGATGAATGCCGCGATGTTCCTGTTCTGGACGCTGGGCACGATCTCGCTGGTTTTCACCTTCGGCTTCATGGCGCTGCGCAAGGCCGACATTGGCGAGTTCTTCGCCGAGTTCATCAGGTTCATCCTGTTCTTCGGCTTCTTCCTCTGGCTGTTGCGCTACGGCCCGACCTTCGCCAACTCGATCATCCAGTCACTGGCCCGACTTGGTGAGCAAGCGTCCGGGGTGGCATCGGTGACACCCTCGGGCATCGTGGATATTGGCTTCATGATCTTGAAGCAGGCATTCAGGAACTCGTCGATCTGGTCGCCCGTGGACAGCTTCATCGGTGTGGCCTTGAGCGTCGGCATCCTGATCCTGCTGGCCGTAGTCGCCGTGAATATGTTGCTGCTGCTCGTGTCGGCCTGGCTACTGATGTACGCCGGCATCTTCTTCCTCGGCTTCGGTGGCTCTCGGTGGACTTCCGACATGGCGATCAACTACTACAAGACCGTGCTAGGCGTGGCCGTGCAGATCATGACGATGGTGCTCCTGGTCGGCATCGGGAACGATCTGCTTTCCAGCTTCTACGCCAGGATGAACACCGGCACCCTGAACTTTGAAGAGCTGGGCGTGATGCTGGTTTTCTGCGTGGCGTTGCTCATGCTGGTCAATCGTGTGCCTCCGCTTGTCGCCGGCATCATCACCGGCTCGGGTATCGGTGGCGCTGGTGGCATCGGCAACTTCGGTGCAGGTGCTGCCATCGGTGCGGCTATGGGCGCGGCGAGCATGGCCGCCGGTGCGGCAAGCGTGGCCGGCGCGGCCGTGATGGGTGGTGCAGCCTCGGCCGCCGGCGGCATGTCGGCAATCAAAGCAGCGTTCGAGAAAGCGGGATCGAGCGCCGGCGGCGAGTCGGGCGGAATGCCCATGCTCGGCGGTGGCTCCGACTCCGGCAGCGATGCAGGCTCGTTTGCGCAAGCTGCTGGCTTTGGTGGCGGGTCAAGCTCAGGAGCGGGCACCACTACACCACTTGCACAGGCCGCCGGTTTCGGCAGCAGCTCGGGCAGCGGTGCCAGCAGCTCGGGCGGCGGCAATGGGCAGCAGTCCGGTAAATCGGGTGGAGGTTCCAGCTCGAAGGGTAGCGACGAAGCCGGCAGCAAGAAAGCCCAGCAAGGCGGCCAGCAGGCCGCACCAGGCAGCACCGGCCCCGGCTTGCTGGCCTCGGCCGCATCGGCGCTTGGCACAGCGGGCCGCGTGACGGCCGACGCCGGCGCAAATCTGATGCAAGGCGTCGGAGAGGTTGCGAAGGCCAAGGCCGCCAGCATCCGCGACGCTGCCGCCGAGCGCATCGCCGACACCACCGGCGGGAAGATCGCGGCGGCGATCAGGGCAAGCGCGGAGAGCGACCAGGCCAGCGCTGCCGAGGCGGTGCCGACATTCGGCGGCAACAACCTGGCAGGGGCCGATTCGGCCGCTGCCGATCCTGATGATGAAGTGGCCGCGTTCGCCAACCGCGAGCACGGTAAATCGGAGGCGTGACTATGAAACGTAGTGGCTTTTTCGACTGCCTGGCGCTCGACCAGGTGCAGCGGCCGGCGGTGGAGTTTGAGCAGCCTGGCGACCAATCAACCGAGCTTGATGCAGCGGCTGAAGTGGCGGCCTTCGTTGATCGCCCTGCCCCGTCTGTCATCGAGGCCACCAGGCCGGCGGCTAGGTCATCGAGCAGCAGCTACAGCGGCAGCAACAGGAACACGCCGCTGGCCGAGGCCGCCGGCATCTACAGCAGCGGCCAGCGATAAAGCGCGCCGGCCGGCGTGGGGCCGGCCGACACTTCCACAACCCACCTACCACAGAGGTGAATCATGGCAACTTTGAATCCTACCAATGCAATCGCAACCCAGGCAGTCCATCATGCGGCCGCACAGCTCGCGGCCCTGGACTGGATCGACCAAGAGGCGGCGCGGCAGCTCTCGCCGATGGCGGAAGCCGTCGCCAATATGTTCATGGTGCTGTACTACCAGGCCGAGACGGGCCGGGCCACGCGGGACGACTTCCGCCAGGCCCTGGACGCGGTGCGGCAGTCACTCACCGCGTAGGCTCCACCAGGAACAGCAAGGGCGGCCAGTGGCCGCCCTTGCTGTTCCTGGCTTGCAATCGACCTCCACGATGTAAAATATAAAGCTGGGTGTTAGCTGCATGTCGCAGTGAGACAGGTTCATGCGTCGGTCGGGCCGCCACGCGGAGTTTTGACGACCATGACCCGCCACACCACGCGGCGCGATCTGCCGCGCGCCCAACTTCTGGCCGAACGCGCCTTCGCCACCCTAGACCGATTCCTGCACATCGAGGCCGCCAGCGGCATCGTGTTGCTGATCGCCGCCGCTGTGGCGCTGATCTGGGCCAACTCATCGTTTGCCGACAGCTATCACGCGCTTTGGCACTTGCCTGTATCGCTGGGCATCGGCAGCTTCACGTTCTCGCAATCGCTGCACTTCATCATCAACGACGCCTTGATGACCGTTTTCTTTTTGGTCGTCGGCATGGAGATTCGCCGCGAAATCCATGAAGGTGCCTTGAGCAGCCTGCGCCAAGCCAGCCTGCCGATCATGGCCGCCTTGGGCGGCGTCATCGTGCCGGCGCTCATCTACTTGGGCTTGAACGCCGAGCTGTCGCGGCTTCATGGCTGGGCCGTGCCCACGGCCACCGATATTGCTTTTGCGGTGGGAGTTTTGGCGCTGCTGGGCCGAGGCATTCCCTCCAATGTGCGGGTGTTCCTGCTGGCCCTGGCGATCATTGACGACATCATCGCCGTGCTCATCATCGCGCTGTTCTATTCCGGCGGCCTCGACTGGCACGGCTTCATCATTGCCGGGCTGGGCGTCCTGGCCGTGCTCGGATTCCAGCGCATGGGCATAGGTTCGGCCTTTGCCTATGTATTGCCTGGGGCGATCATCTGGATCGGCCTACTGATGACCGGCGCGCACCCGACGTTGGCCGGTGTTGTGCTCGGCATGATGACGCCAGTTGTGTCACGGCCTATGCGCGAGCGCCCGCTAGATATGGTGACGAACGCGGCGCAAAAGCTCCGTGACCATGACGATGCCAAAGGAGCGCATCACCTAGCTGTACCGCTTCGGCAATTGCGATTGGCCCAGCGTGAGCTGTTGCCGCCCGTGGTGCGCGTACAGATGACCCTACATCCCTGGGTCGCCTTCGGCATCATGCCCTTGTTCGCATTAGCCAATGCCGGCGTGAGCATGGATGGCATCGACCTGTCGGCCGCCGGCCCGCAGTGGGTAATGGCCGGCGTTGCGCTCGCGTTGGTGCTCGGCAAACCGCTGGGCGTTGTGGGCGTAAGCTGGTTGATGGTGCGGATGGGTTGGTGCCAACTGCCGCCCGGCGTGTCATGGGGCGGAATCGCGCTGATCGGCATATTGGCTGGCATCGGCTTCACCATGTCTATCTTCATCGCCATGCTCGCGTTCGAGAGCGAAGCCTTGCTTGGCGCGGCCAAACTCGGCGTGCTGGCCGGGTCACTGATAGCAGCCATGCTAGGGCTGGCCTGGGGTGTCGTGTATCGACGCACAAACGGAACCGCAGAGAGATTGGCACTTCCCTGATGCGTGGATCTCGCATCGTCATTTCCGGCGATGAGATCCACCTGCAGCACCGCCAGAAATAGCGATGCTGGCCAGCCCTACCCTTCCAGGCCGTGCATGGTTCGCGCACGTGCTGCGACCTGGTGCGCGTTCTCGATATAGGCCGGGTCGGCCGTAGCTTCGGCGTCGGCCAGGAACGCGGCCAACGCCTCGGCGCTTGTCAGCCATTCGGCCGGGTCAAACGGTGTCAGCATTTCACGGCTTGCAGCCTGCATCATCTGCCGAAGTGCAATCAGTAGCTCGCCCTGGTCGCCATCCTCAAGGATGCTGTGCAGCAGCTCCACCGCATAGGCCGGGTCTTTGCGAAAGGCTTCGGCCATCGCGTCGTCATGCAGGCGTGCGCGCACCTGGTCAGCTTCCAGGGTTTCACAGGCCGGCCATTCGCGGCCAACGGCAGGCGCATCCACCCATTCGCGTTGCTCAGGCGGCAATGGGTACTGGCCGGATGCTTCGGCCTCGGCCAGCAGCTCATCGAGCGTGTAGCGCACCCGGTCGGCTGAGACGGCGCGGGACGGGTCGGCCTTCAATGCGTCATAGGCCGGGCCAGCTTTCTCATGCAGCCAGCTTTCCAGGTTCTTCGTGTCGGTCATCGGCGGGCCTTATCGAGCCAGGCCAGCGTTTCAGCATCGCGGGCGGCTACGCGGGCCAGCAGCTCGCGCAGCAGCGCGGCCATGCTCATGCCGTGCGCGGCCGAGATAGCGGCAGCTTCGGCCTTCACGGCCGCCGGTACGGCGGCGCTCACGGTCTTGGTGGTCATCAGTAGCCCGCCTCTTTCTGGTGCCGGAAGGCCAGAACATACACCGCATCGTCGGCCGGTTCGTGGCGGTACAGGGCCACATAGCCGGAATCCCCGAAGGCAATCACCAGCTCGCGCAGCTCGGGCATTTCAGGGAACGGCCGGCCAATGTCCGGGGCCGTCTCCAGCAGCAGGAATTGCCGCTCGATGGCCTGGCCGGCACGCCTGGCGGCGTCTGGTGCCTTGACGGCCAGGAACCGCCGGCATCGTTCCAAGCCTTCCGCTGCGCCTTCGGTGACGATTACTTGTGGCACTCAGGCACCGCCCTTTCGTCATTGGTGCCCCAGGTGTTCAACCAGGTGCGAACTTCCTGGCCGGTCAGGTGGCGGCCGGTTTCCTTGTAGGCCGCCCAGGACGCCAAGGCTTCCTGCTTGAAGCTCTCGCGGGCTTCTTCGCGCTCGACGTACTGCTGGATCGCTTCGAGCATGATCCAGTGGGGCGAGCGGCGGCGCTGGCTGGCGAGGTGCTGGACGCGGCCTTTCAGCGTGTCGTCGATCTTGAGAGACGTTGCCATAGTGGGCCTCTTATCACATGGTAATACCTAGTGATAATAAACCTTCTATGCCCCCGAGTCCATCGCGCTGAAACTGTCTTGAAAAGGCTCTTTAAGGCTGGTGTTTTGAGCTAGGCGCATATAGATCGTTCTTTGATAAATGAGCCTTCCGGGCTACGATAGGCGCATTCAGGTATGCCCAAAGGAGCCAGAATGAGCAGGACGAAGCCAGCAGCCGCGCCGATGGTGGCGCGGATCTATCTGCGCGTCAGTACCGACGCGCAAGACCTTGAACGCCAGGAAGGGATCATCACGGCCGCGAAGGCCGCCGGGTACTACATCGCCGGCATCTACCGCGAGAAAGCCAGCGGCGCACGCGCCGACCGGCCCGAGCTGCTGCGCATGGTGGCCGACCTGCAACCGGGCGAGGTGGTCATTGCCGAGAAGATCGACCGCATCAGCCGCCTACCCTTGCCCGAGGCCGAGCGCCTGGTGGCCTCGATCCGGGCCAAGGGTGCGCGCCTGGCCGTCCCTGGCGTGGTCGATCTATCCGACCTGGCGGCAGAGGCCCAGGGCGTCGCCAAGATCGTCCTGGAATCCGTCCAGGACATGCTTTTGAAGCTGGCCCTACAGATGGCCCGCGACGACTACGAGGACAGGCGCGAGCGGCAGCGCCAGGGCATCGAGCTGGCGAAGCGGGACGGCCGCTACAAGGGCCGGCGGGCCGATCCGAAGCTGCGCGCCCAGGTGATCGCGTTGCGCAGCATCGGCCAGAGCATCGCGGAGACTGCCAAGCTGGCCGGGTGCAGCGTGGCCCAGGTCAAACGGATTTGGGCCAGCCGTGACATGAGCCGGGCCGAGGCGGCCAGGCATGGCGCTTTCGTTGAGGACGCATTGACCGAGGCCGACGCCGGCGCGGCGGCCGACGTGGAGCAGGGCGCGGCCGAGCTGCCCGAGCCGGCTTTTCTGGACGATGAAGGCCCGGTCGCCGATCTGCCGATGCCCCCGTACCGAACCCAAAACCTGCCGCAAATCCTGGCGGCCCTCACCGATGACGAGCTGGCGACGTGGCCCGGCGACCTGGCAGACGCCGAGCGGGCGCGGCGGCGCAAACTTTAGCGGCTAAAATTATCTGCTTTGCGTGCTTTTGTGCTTGCTGCTATGCGTTAATGGCGTATAATTGCCATATCGTCTTAGCTCGGAGGCACGCAAAGCAGAATGAAAACCATCGTCATAGCAAGCCAGAAGGGCGGCGCGGGCAAGACTACCCTTGCCGCTCACCTGGCCGTCACAGCCGAGCAGGAGGGCGCAGGGCCGGCAGTCCTGATCGACACCGACCCGCAAGGCTCGCTGTCGGCCTGGTGGAACTCGCGCGAGGCCGATACGCCCGCGCTGGCATCGGCCAGCCTGGCCGAGCTGGCGACGAAGCTAGAGGGCCTGGCAGCGGCAGGGTTCAAGCTGGCCGTCATCGACACGCCGCCGGCGATTACGGCCGCCATCCGCGACGTGGTGAAGCTGGCCGACCTGGTGCTGATCCCGACGAGGCCCAGCCCGCACGACCTGCGCGCTGTTGGCAGCACCGTGGATATTGCTCAGGAAGCCGGCCGGCCGTTCGCCTTTGCCGTCACCCAGGCCAAGCCGACCGCCAGGCTGACCGTGCAGGCCGTCGCCGCCCTGTCAGCGCATGGGGCCGTGGCTCCGGCAATCGTGCATGACCGCGTGGATTACGCGGCCTCGATGGTCGATGGCCGCACAGTGAGCGAGACAGACGCCAAGAGCCGAAGTGCCGAGGAAATGCGACAATTATTGTCTTTCGTGCTTGAACGCTTGCACGTAAAGACGAAAACCAAAAAGAAGGAAACCGTATAAATGGCAGCCAAGAAACCCGCCGACCTTTCCGGCCTGGTCGCAACCAAGGGCCAGGCCGCGCCAGTTGCCAACGTGCCAGCCCGCAGCGCAGCGCCGGCCGAGGAAGCAGAGGCCAACAATGTGCCGCTGAACTTTCGCGTGTCGGCCGACCTTCGCCGCCGCTTCCGCGTGTTCGCAGCCAATCACGACCTCAAGCTGAACGAGCTGCTGCGCTTGGCCTTCGATGAGTACGAGAAGCGGCACGGCCATTGACTTTTAGCCGCTAAAGGAGGGCCACCAGCATGACCAAGAAGCGAGAAGGGCAGGGCGCGCAGCAGATCGGCGAGATCATGGGCGACCTGGTGGCCCAGGCGCAGGCCAAGGCAGCATTGCCGCCGCCGAAACGCCAAACCAAGAAGATCACGCCGGCCGGCCTCATCTTGACCGGGGCCGACCAGAAGCTGATCGAGGCCAGCGCGGAGATTGCCATCACCCCGCCGGCCGGCGAGGACATGGCTTTCACTCATGCGGTGCTGTGCCAGGTCGGTTTGCCTCGCGCCAAGGTCGAAGGCCGTGAGTTCATGCGGCAGTCCGGCGCGGCTTGGGTCAATGTCCAGGCCGGCTATCTGGACGAAGGGAAGGGGCCGGTGCTGCAACCTATCCCCTATGGCGTCATGCCCCGGCTTGGTCTGGCGTGGGTTTCCACCTTCGCCGTGCGCAACAAGGAGCGGGAGATTCCCATCGGCGACAGTGCCGCCGAGTTCCTGCGGCTGATGGGGATGGAGAGCGACGGCCGCCGCTACACGACGCTACGGAAGCAGATGCACGCCCTTGCCGCCGCTCGTCTGCAACTCGGGTTCAAGGGGCGCACCTACAACGGCCAGCCGGTGCAGCAATTCGACGCCTGGGTGTCGAACAAGGACACGCAGCAGCGCGCCCTATGGCCCGGCGTCATGGTGCTGTCAGAGGACTACTACGGCTCCCTGATCGAAAGCGCCGTGCCGCTGGACAATCGCGCTCTGCACGCCCTGAAAGGTTCCGCGCTGGCCCTGGACGTGTATGCGTGGCTGGCCCACCGACTGCACCGCATCGAAGGCCGAGGTGTGACGTTGCACTGGAAGGCGCTGCGCGAGCAGTTCGCCCAGGAGTACCGAGGCAAAGACCCCGACAAGGACTTCAAGAAGGAGTTTTTGCCGGCGCTCAAGAAGGTGCTGGCCGTCTATCCGCAAGCGAGGGTGAAGCCTGTCACCGGCGGCGTGCTGCTGATCGGCTCGCCACCGCCCATCCCCTACAAGGGCGGCCCCACGGTTTAGCTAAACTTCGTGAAATCGCCCCCCCTTGCAGCACCGCACCGGCCGCCCCGAGATCGAGGCGGCCGCGTCGTTTCAGGGCTGACCAGGCACACGCCCCCGGCCAGGCCCTGAACTGGGGACAAACCCTGTGGATAGCCGCACTTATCCACGTGAAATCGCCCCCCTTGGTTCGTGAAATCGCCCCCCCTTGGGTGGCTTATCCACGTGAAATCGCCCCCCTTGGTTCGTGAAATCGCCCCCCCTAAACCTGTAAGGTTTGCCTTTAATGTCTTTCCTATAAATTTATTGCTGGTAATAGGCAGGCCAAATCGGTGGAAAACTCAACCGACAGCGCAAACCGAACCGCCGCAACGCCCTACGGGCGCGCCTACCCTCCGGGCCTTCGGCCCTCCGCCCCGTCGCCTACGGCGCCGGCCTGCGCCTTCGGCGGGGCACCCCTGCGGGGTTCCCCGGCTTCGCCGGCTCCCCTCCCGCTATCGTGCCTGGCCTATCGGCCAGGACTGGCTTACCAAGGGCGCGGCAAGCCGCGCCGGTGGCCACTCCACCGCCTGCGCACTCATCGAGCACCGCGGCAGCTCGACAGCCCAGGAAAAGCAGGTTTAGCAGGAAAAGCGGTTTGCCGAGGCCGTGCCCAACCTCACCGCCGGCGCGAGCTGGAAGGCCGCAGGTTGAACGCCAAGAAAAAGGGCGAGCAACCAGGCCGCCGAGCTGGCCAGCATCGCCATTCCCGACGAGGAAGGCCCGGAACCACACCCAGGCCGCGCAGGAGCGCCCAGGAAGCCCGAAACCGGGCGAGGGTAGGGGATAGGTGCCGCTGACCCCGGAAAACGCCGCCACGGCCCGCACAGGGCCAAATTTCGACCCCGACGCGCTCCCGGCCGGGCTGGCCCAGGCCCGGCGCGTAGTATTTCGCCGTAGGGCTTGTAAATTGTAGTATGTAGTAGTATCATACAACATACTACAACGCTGCATTTCACATACAGGAGCAACCGCTATGGCAGTCACGAAAGAGCAGATTTTTTCCGCCGCCGACGACTTGGCCGCCGCCGGCCAGAAGCCCACGCTTGAGGCAATCCGGCAGGTCACCGGCGGGAGCTACACAACCATTTCCCCGGCCCTGAACGAGTGGAAGGCCCGCCAGGCCACCGCCGCCGCGCCCCTGCGCGAGCCTGCGCCCCAGGCCGTCGCCGACCGCTTGGCCGAGCTGGGCAGCGACCTATGGACAATCGCCCTCGACCTGGCGAACGCCCGCCTTGCCGTTGAACGGGAAGGGCTGGAAAAGGCCCGCGCCGAGCTGGAGGCCGACCGCAACGAGGCAACCGAGCTGGCCGACAAACTGGCCGGCGACGTGGAAGCCCTGCAATCCCGCTTGGCGTCCATCGAGGCCGCCGAAGCAGCCGCACGCGGCGAAGCCGACGAGCTGCGCGGCCAACTGGCCGCCGCCCAGGAACAGGCGCACACGGCCGAGGCCCGCGCCCAGGAGATCGAGCGCCGCGCCGGCGAGCTGCGCACGGAGTTGGACAGAGCACACCAGGACGCCGACAAAGCACGCGGGGCACTGGCCGAACAGCAAAAGGCCAGCCAGGCAGCAGCGGCCCAACTCGACCAGGTGCGGGGCGAGCTGGCGAAGGTGCAGGCCAAGGCCGAGGCCAACGAGGAAGCGCACCAGGAACAGCGCAAGCAGGCGGCCGCCGAGGCGCACCGCATGGCCGAACGCCTCACCGCCGCCCAGGCCGAGCGCGATCAGGCCACGAAGGCGGCCGCACAGGCCCGCGAGGAAGCCGCCCGCCTGGCAGGGCAGCTCGACACGCTCAAGGAACAATCGGCCGCGCTGCTGGCTCGCATCACGCCGGCGGCCGAGGCGAAGCCGACCAGGAAGAAGTCCGGCGGCGAGTGATCGACCGCCCCTCAAGTGTCAATAAAGCCCAGGCAGCACATTGACACTTGAGGGGCACGCTTTAGCCGCTAAAAAGCACGCAAGGCAAACAGCACGCATACGCCCCTTGGCGTCCGACTTGCCCCTTGGGGCGCTTACAGGGGGCGCCTCAGAAAACGGAAAATAAAGCACGCTAACGGAAGCGAAGCTTGACGCGAAATAAGCGGGACTTGGGAAAGCTATTTCTGCTTTTGGACAAAACCGCCAGCCGTATCATGCAAACGTGCGACACCGTTCGCCCGGGACCGAATGATGGCCATCGCCATATGATTTGCCATGGAAACACTGAAACTAGCCAGTAGCGGCTTTAGCAGACCCGCTGCCGTCGACGATGATTTCAACGCTCGAGCGCTTTTGCTTCGCGGGCAGCGTCAGGCATTGCTTGCATCCAACATTGCAAACGCCGATACGCCTGGCTACAGGGCACAGGATATTGATTTTAAGGAAGCGTTGCGCAGCGCAACGGAGCCGACCATGAAGTTATCTTCCACATCTACGGCGCACCTTCCAACTACAGAAACACCGCAAAGCACGCTCGCATTTGCACGGTACGCTTTATCAGCCCAGCCAAGCCTTGACGGGAACACGGTTGACATGGATCGTGAGCGCGCCTCGTTTGCCCAGAATTCAATCCTCTACCAGTTTGCGGTGTCAAATCTCGATGATGAATACAAGGAATTCAAAATGGCGTCGTCGGATCCAAGACGCTAAAGGATTTGCGCATGGTCTGCCTAGTTTCAATCCATAACGAATAGCATCAGCAGTGCGTTTGCAACTAAGGTTTTGAAGCCTGGTGATGGTGATCCACGAAGTTGCACCCGTCTGCACCATGCTCGCAGGCGACAGTCTCCAGTTGTAGCGTCGTATGAAAAATGTTGAACTGATCTGCCAGCAGTTCCTTGATCGTCTGCAACAAGTCACCTGGACGCGCGTCAGGCGCGTGAACGATATGGGCCGTCATGCTGGCCTTGCCACTGGTGAGCGCCCATACGTGGAGGTCGTGTAGGCCGGTCACACCGGGCACGGCCAGAACCGATGCCATTAGCGCATCAAGGTCGATGCCGTCCGGAACTCCCTCCAACAGGACATTCAGGCTCTCCCTTAACAGGAGCCAGGTCCGTGGCAGCACCCACAGGCCAATCGCCACGGCCACTACGGCATCGACCCACACCCAGCCTGTGAATCGGATGACCAGTGCGGCTCCGATCACGCCAAGGGAGCCGAGCATGTCGCTCCAGACCTCCAGGTACGCGCCTTTGACGTTGAGGCTCTCGTCCTTGCCTCCTTGAAGCATGCGCATGCTTATGAGGTTGACGACAAGACCCAGCACCGCCACCGCCAGCATTCCGTCGGACTGGACCTGCGCCGGCTCGCGCAAACGTTGCCAGCCCTCGTACAGGATGTAGCCAGCTACGGCAAAGAGTAGCAGGGCATTGAAAGCAGCGGCGAGGATCTCGAAGCGGTAGTAGCCATAGGTCCGTTTGGCATCAGCGGGGCGGCGCGCCACCCGTATGGCTGCCAAGGCGATAGCCAAGGCCGCCGCATCTGTGAACATGTGCGCTGCATCTGAGAGCAAGGCCAGGCTATTGAAAACAATGCCGGCGGCGACCTCGGCCAGCAAGAAGCTTCCGGTCAGCGCCAGGGCGATCCAGAGCGATTTTTCATTGCGCTCGCTGGGCAACGCATGGGTGTGGCCAGTGCTCATCTTTATCCTTCTTCTTCAAGTTCACTCTTGTGCGGCGTGACTGGAAGCCGGCACCCAACGGTACAGCGTTGGAATTGAGACGCCGAGATTCCTAGCCACTTCCTTGGGAGCGATCCCGCTGGCGAGTAACTTCTTAGCTGACTCGATCTTGCTGTCGGTCATCTTCGGTTTGCGCCCTCCCTTATGCCCTGATAGCCGGGCGACAGCTAGGCCTGCGCGGGTCCGCTCCACAATCAGCTCGCGCTCCATTTCGGCGAGGCTGGCCATGACGTGGAAGAAGAACCGTCCTGACGGCGTGCCGGTGTCGATGGCGTCGGTGAGACTCTTGAGCTGGATGCCCTGCTTGTGCAGTTCACCGACCAGATCGACCAAGTGCTTGACGCTGCGGCCCAAGCGATCAAGCTTCCAGACGACCAAGGTGTCCCCCTCACGCAGCATTTCAAGCGCCTTGGTCAAGCCCGGACGTTCTGCTCGGGTGCCGCTCACCTTGTCCTCAAAGAGCTTCTGGCATCCGGCCTTGCTCAAGGCTTCACACTGCAATTCCAGGTTCTGGTCTTGCGTCGAGACGCGCGCATAGCCAACAAACATGACGCGGTCAGGTCGCTGCTTTCCCGCACTGAGCACAGAACTTCGCACCCGCTTGCAGTGTGGTTCCGCATTGCGTGCACGCCGAAGGAACTAATGAAGTTCCGCACTGCTGGCAGAAACGAGCGCCTAGCGCGTTCAGCACCTTGCAGTTCGGGCATGCAACGCCACCGCTGCCGCCTCCCCCACCGGCTGGAGGTCCGCCGCTGCCATATCCACCGCCGTAGCCGCGGGGATCGCCGTGATGCCCCCCACCATGGTGACCCCCCAAAAGTCTGTCAAAAATGCCCATGAGTCTTTCTCCATTTGCGAACGCAATCCAAGGCTGCTTTGGCGAGCAGCTGACCACATCACTATTTCTCGAAACCCGTCTGTATGGTAAGAGTCCGAGAATAATGTTTCAAGAACTATTTTCGAGAATCGCAATGCCTTGATTTTGCGTGCCACGCCGGATGGTTGGGCAGGCTTGTCGCAAACGAACGTTTTCAAGAACAAGGAAACCGCATGCCCCGCCGTTCCATCCTGTCCGCCGCCGAGCGGGAAAGCCTGCTTGCATTGCCGGACACCAAGGACGAGTTGATCCGTCACTACACGTTCAGCGAAACCGACCTCTCCATCATCCGGCAGCGGCGCGGCCCGGCTAACCGCCTGGGCTTCGCCGTGCAGCTCTGCTACCTGCGCTTTCCCGGCGTCATCCTTGGCGTCGATGAGCCGCCGTTTCCGCCCTTGTTGAAGGTGGTCGCCGACCAGCTCAAGGTCAGCGTCGAAAGCTGGGACGAGTATGGGCAGCGGGAGCAGACCCGGCGCGAGCACCTGGTCGAATTGCAAACCGTGTTCGGCTTCCAGCCGTTCACGATGAGCCACTACCGGCAGGCCGTGCACACGCTGACCGAGCTGACCATGCAAACCGACAAGGGCATTGTGCTGGCCAGCGCCTTGATCGAGCATCTGCGGCGGCAGTCGATCATTCTGCCTGCCCTCAACGCCGTCGAGCGGGCGTGCGCCGAAGCGATCACCCGCGCCAACCGGCGCATCTACGACGCCTTGGCCGAACCACTGTCGGACGCGCATCGCCGCCGCCTCGACGATCTGCTCAAGCGCCGGGACAACGGCAAGACGACCTGGCTGGCTTGGCTGCGCCAGTCGCCCGCCAAGCCGAACTCGC